>NZ_JABXWR010000002.1 GCF_013377755.1 Methanofollis tationis | reverse complement strand
GAGGGTACAATAGCACCCGGACCGGATAAAAAATATGTTCGGGGGAAGAGGTCAGGTCAGGACCGGTGATTGATCTCTTTTTTCAGGCCGACCGAGAGGATCTCCCGCGCCGCCTCCACGACGTCGGGGTCGCTGTCAGAGAGCGCCGCCAGCAGGGCGTTGACCCCGCGCTCGTCCCCCCGCTCCCCCAGGATCATCGCCGCCCCGATCCGCACCCAGCGGTTTTTCCTCTCGAGGGCGGTGAGGAGGGCGGGCACCGCCTTCTCCTGCATGAGCCGCAGGGCTTCGACCGCTCCAAACCAGGAATTGCGCTGTCCGAGGGCGTCGATCAGGGCCCCGATCGCCGGTTCGCCCCTGGCTGCAAGGGCTGCGGCCACCTGGCCGCGCACCTCCTCGTCCGCATCGCCGAGGGCCGCAACCAGGGGCGCCACCGCCTCATCGCCGCCGACCGCCCCGAGCGCTTCGGCCGCCTTCCACCGCACGCTGGCATCGGGGTCGGAGAGGAGGCGCGCGAGCACCGGCACCCCGGCCTCTCCATCCATTTTTCCAAGGGCCAGGGCGGCCGCCCAGCGCGCTTCAGGGCTGCCGGTATCGGCCGCCGCCTCGAGGGCTTCGATGGCGGGCTCGCCGATCGCCGCAAGGGCGAGCGCCGCACGCGTCCGCACGTAGCGGTCCTCGTCCTCCAGGGCGGCGGCCAGGGGGCCGACCGCCCGGAGATCGCCGATATCGCCGAGTGCGATCGCCGCCCCCCACCTGATGTCCACCTCGGCCGAGGAGAGGAGGGAGATGAGGGTGTCGAGGGCGGGCTCGCCGATCGCCCCGAGGGCCTCCATGGCAACCCAGCGCACGCCGGGTTCGGGGTCAGAGAGCGCCTCCTGCAGGGGCCCGATCCCATCGGGATCGCCCTGCTTCCCGAGAGCGAGGGCTGCCTCATACCGGGTTTCGGCGTTGCGGCTCCTCAGGGCGATGATCAGATCCTCAGTCCCGGCATCGGGGGGGATCTCATCTTTTCCTGAAAACGGCGCGATCTCATCGAGCCTGATTCGTTCGGCGACGAACCCGACCACCGCAGCCACCACCACGAACATCAGCGCCCGGCTCAGGGCCCCGGTGGTGATCGCCCCGCTCTGCAGGTAGCTGACCCCGACGTGGACGGCTCCGAGGGCGGCACCGACCGGGATTGCCCGCATCCCGTACCAGAGGCCGGCCAGCACGATCGCTATGTAGAAGAAATGGGTGTAGACGATATCCACACCGATCACGAAGTGGACGACCACTTCGAGAACGAGGCTTGCCGCAAGCACCAGTGTCAGCAGGACCAGCCGCAGCCGTTTGCTCCCGCGCACGTTACCGGCCATCAACGATTGTGTTCTCCGGGGGATCTTAAAAATTATCTGGTATCGTCCTCATCGAGCGCTTCAACGAGGTCGTCGATCCCCTCTTCCCCCATCTTCCACAGCGTTAAGGAGGCGCAGGACTGCATTATCTCGTCGCCCTCTTTTGCGAGTTTTTTCAGGGACGCACGGGCAGGAGCGCCGATACGGCAGAGAGCGAGCGAGATAAAGCCACGCAGTTCCTTATCCGCGGTCCCGAAGGCCTCGATGAGGGGTGCAACCGCGATCTCGCCCATCGATCCGAGGGCGGCGCCCGCATACCGCCTGAACTGCCGGTCATCCTCAACGACCATCGTCAGGATCAGGGGCTTGATCGCCGGTTCGCCGATCCGCGCCAGGGTCCGGGCGGCGTACCAGCGAGTATCGTCGGTATCGCCCTCCATCAGCACCTCGATCAGGGGGAGGACCGCTTCCTCTCCCATCGCCGCCAGTCTGTCCTCTGCTCCATGCCTTTTATCAACATCGGGGGATGAAAGCGCCCCGATCAGTTCGGTGATCTCGTCTTCCATGATTCTACCTCAGATAGTTTCGTCGCGGTCCCCTGCCGGGGTCAGGGACGACGGTCTCTCCTCCCTGACGCTGACCCTGCCCGCAAGTTCGTTCCTGAACCAGACCTCCCGCTGCGGGAAGGGGATCTCGATGCCGTTCTTCTCGAGTTCGGTCTTGATCGTCCAGAGCAGTTCGGTCCGCACATCCCACCACTCCGACGACGGCGCCCAGACCCGCACCTTGACGGCCACTGCGTTGTCCCCGAGTTCGTCGACATAGACCGACGGAACGGGCTCACGCAGGGCGAGGGGGTGATCTCTGATCACCTCTTTGATGATCCTGACGGCGACGGTGGCGTCGGCGGCGTACGGGATCCCGACCGTGTACTCGAACCGCCGCGCCACGTGGGCGACATAGTTTGTGATCGGGGAGGTAAAGACCGTTTCATTCGGGATCCGAACATAGATCCCCTCGTAGGTCTTGATGATCGTCGAGAAGATGTTGATGTCGGTGACGGTCCCGGTGGCCGAGCCGATGTTGATATTGTCTCCGATCGAGACCGGGCGCTCGATGATGAGGAAGAGCCCGGAGATCATGTTGCCGATGACCGACTGGCTCGCAAACCCGATGACGATCGAGGCGAACCCGCCGGCCACCAGGAGCCCGCTCAGGTTCACCTCGAAGTAGGGCAGGATGACCAGGAAGGCGACGACCGCAATGCCGTATTTGACGGCCCTCATGAGAATGTCGAGCTGGTTGCGCTTGATCTTGTCGGTCAGGCTCTTTTTCAGGTAGATCATCAGCACCCTGGAGACCACCGCCGCCGCGATCACGACCAGGCAGACATAGATCAGGTGCCCCCAGGTGATCGCCGAGATCGAGGTGACGGGCGCGTTCAGGCTGAAGTTCAGGCCGTCCATATCCTAGATCCCCTGGTCCATCAGGTACCGGGAGCGCTCGATGCCGGGGATCGAGCGCGCCGTGTAGAGTTCGAGCGACTTGTGCTGCCCTTCGGTCATGGGGGCGTCATAACAGCCGGTTTCGGCAACCTGCGTGCTTATTATTCGCATCCACGCCCTCATCGAGGCCGAGTCGCCGTAGTAGATCTTCATCCCGTAGCCTTCGAGCACCAGGCGGGAGACGTTCACCCACTCTTTTGTGGTGTTGGTGATCGAGACCGAGAGGGTGCCTTCGAGACGGGGATCGACGTCCGGGGGGGAGAACGAGACCCGGCTCTCCCACCAGCGGGCGAGGTCCCCGCGCTCGGGCGATCCGTAGAGGGTGTACTTCTGCCGGTTCCATGAGAAGATATCGACGACCTCGTAGTTCCCTTTCGCCGCGATGAAGACGCCCACCTCGATCGGGAAGGTGAGGTAGATCGTCTCCTGCCCCCCGGGCTCGATCGCGAGCGGGGCGAACTCCACGAGGAGATGGCCGGCCACGTCTTTCGGGAGGTTCAGCGGCTCGACCGGGTTGATGATGATCCGGCCCCCTGCGGTGATGAGGGTCCGCTCCTGTGTGCGGCCGTGGAGCGTGCGCCGATAGATGTACCTCCCGTTTTCGTGCTCGATCCCGATGGAAAAGTCCTTTCTCTCATCGTGAAAGGAGAAGTCGTAGGTGCCGTACACGTCTTGAGTATCTCGGAGAGGCGGTATTAAGGTTTATGGCTCCGGGGAGGATGCCGGCCCGCTCTTCACGTCGGTTTTTAGATGCAGCGCCCTTCGGGGCGGAAGATCAGGGTCGGAGCAGCCGGAATGCGCCGTGAAATCCTGTTTGTGGAGGGGGTCACAGTACTTCGCTAAAATGGTTGAGACGGGCATCAGGAGATCAAGCCATCTGCTTCCCTTCGCGTGAGGATTTTGCACGGTGGGCGATAGAGCCTCACGCGAAAAGAGGCGAAGCCGCGAATTCCGGGAGTTACCCGCATGAAAGGGCGAAGTACCAGAATAGGTGTATTGGGGAGGGGTGCGCCCCTGGCGGGTACCGGGGCTCTTTTACGCGACCGTCACCACTTCCACCGCGAAGGTGAGGTCTTTTCCGGCGAGGGGATGGTTGGCGTCGAGGGTCACGGTCTCGTCGTCGAGGGCGGCAACCGTCACCAGAACCACCTGCCCCTCGTTCACCTCCACCGGGTACTGCTGCCCGACGGCGAAGTCGATCTCAGGGGGGAACTGGTCCCGGGCGACCTGCATGACGAGGTCGTCCCGCCGCGGCCCGTAGGCCTCGTCGGCAGGGATCGTAAAGGTCTTCGTCTCGCCCTGGGCCATGCCGACGACGGCCTCTTCAAAGCCGGGGATCACCTCGCCCCCGCCCACGGTGAACTGCAGGGGATCGCCGCCCCGTGACGAATCGAACTCGGTGCCGTCTTCGAGGGTTCCGGTGTAATGGAGCAGAACGGTGCTGCCCTGCGCTGCCTTGATCATACCCACCTTTTGAGGGCGAACTATGATAAGGTTATCATACCTGAGAAAAAAGGTGCCAGACGGCGGAGGGGAAATCCCCTCCCTGCATCCGGCCAATACACGAGAATGTGGATATATCCAGATGGAGATATCGGGAACTCTCAGTACCTGTTGTACTCGGTCCGCGGCTTGGGTGCACGCGCCTCGTCAATGCGCAGGGTCCGGCCCATGCACTGGGTCTCGTTCAGGGCGTTCATCGCCTTCTCGGCCTCCTCGACGGAGGCGAACTCGACAAAGCCGAAGCCTTTGCGCGGAATGATTCTGGCGGACTTAACGTCGCCGTAGGCTGAGAAAAGTTCGGAGAGCTGCTCTTCGGTGGTCTCGTAGTTGAGATTCCCGACATACAAAGTGCTTGATTCCATGAAAAGCTCCTTCATTACCTATGGGTTTGCCGCAGTTATCATCCTTCCGGGTGCGGCAAAGCCTAAGTCGGGCGGCGGCGATGTTCATCCATGCAGCACGCCCGGGCCCTTGCCCTCGACCTCGCCCTCCTTCTTCCTGCCGGTCCTGCCGCGGAAGCACGCCGGATGAGCCGTATTCTTGCCCGCAGATCAGGGGATGCGACGATCGCCCTGGGGACACGCGCGTGCCTGCCGCACGTGACCCTCGCGATGGCCCCGGTCACTGAGGGGAGGGTGGAGGAGGCGGCCGCGGTGCTGGCGTCTGTGGTCGGGCGCCGTCTCCCGATTGCCCTCGCCCTGACCGGGATCTCCACGGTCGAGACCGCCCGGGGACGGCTGGTCTCGGGGTTCGACGTCGCTCCGGAGGCCGGGCTGATCGCCCTCCACCGGGAGGCGGCCGACGCCCTCGCCGCCCTTGCCGCAGACGAGGACCCGGCCCTCTGCACCGGGGAAGGGGCGGCCCCTGATCCCTCGATGGTCGCATATGTCAGGGATTTCCTCCGCACGTCGGCCTATGCCCGCTACTTCCCGCACGTCACCCTCGGCGTGGGCGCGGCGGCCGACGCAGATGCCGCCGTCGCCTTCCCGCACCCTTTTGAGGTCAGGGCCGCGGCCCTCTGCCACGTGGGCAACGGCGGGACGTGCCGGCGGGTGCTGGCGGAAATACAGATATAGCCCGGAGACGATTGAGGCGTGATGGCGCAGTCCTGGAAAGAGGCAAAAGAGATCGCGGAGGCGCGGGGGCTCGAGCACGTCTACCACGACTATGACGACGGCACCTACGGGGCCTGCCGGGCAACAGATCGGCAGGGGACGTTCTCCTGCGGGGCGTTCTCCGAGCACCGGTGTATCCACATGCTTTCATCGCTTTCAGCAGAGGAGATGGAGGAGAAAGAGCGAGATTTCCTGAAAAACAACCCTGAATGGGCGAAACGCTGATCCGGGTATTGCCGGTCAGGCGAACCTATTATTTTATCTTTCCGTCCGTTCATGAACTCCCATGATCGGCGGAATTGAAACCACTATCGAGTTTCAGATGAGCCTCCTCCTCTTCATCGCCCTGGCCGGCTACCTGGTCGCATCCAGGATCAACCAGTCGGCGGTGATCGGGGAGATCCTGGTGGGCCTTCTGGTGGGACCAAGCCTTCTGGGCCTGATCACCTATACCGATTTCGTCAGGAGCCTGGCCGCCCTCGGCGCCGTGATCCTCCTCTTCGTGATCGGGCTCGAGTTCGACCTCCGGGACATCCTGGATATCAAATATGTGGTGATAGGACTCTTCGGGGTGATCGTCCCGTGGATAGGCGGCTACTGGCTGACCGATGCCCTCGGCTACGGCTTCGAGAGCGCCGTCTTTGTCGGGACGGCGATGACCGCAACAAGCATTGCGATCACGGCGAACGTCCTGCGGGAGATGGGGCTGCTGGATACCCGGGCCTCCAGGGCGATCATCGGGACGGCGGTGATCGACGACGTCCTCTCCCTGATGGCCCTCTCGGTCTCGATCGACGTGGTCTCCGGGATGTTCTCGCTCGTTTCGCTTGCCACGATCGTCGCCAAGGACGTGGTGTTCATCGTCGTCGCCGCCGCTGTCGGGATCAGGGTCATCGCCCCGTTCCTGGAGCGGATCGACCGGAGGCCGTTCGCCCGGAAATACCCGGAGTTCATCTTCATCACGGCGATGATGTTCGCCTTTCTCTTCGCTCTGGGGGCCGAGGCGATCGGGATCTCGGCGATCATCGGTGCGTTCATCGCCGGAATGTCGTTTCGGAGCGTTAACATCATCCACTCGCGCGACCTCAAAGAAGGGGCCGAATACCTCCATATCATCTTTGCATCGATCTTCTTCGTCTCTCTGGGCATCCTGGCGGACTTCTCGGCGCTCACCCCCGATATCCTCATCTTCCTCATCGCCCTGATGGTGATGGCGGTGGTGACGAAACTCGTCGGCTGCGGGATCCCGGCGCGTCTCCAGGGGATGGGCAACCGGGAATCCCTGGTCCTGGGTTTCGGGATGGTGCCGCGGGGCGAGGTGGCGATGATCGTCGCCCTCATAGGGCTGAACGCCGGGATCATCGACCAGGGGATCTACGTGGCGATCGTGCTGATGAGCCTTTTGACGACGCTTGTAACCCCGATCGTCTACCGGAACTGGCTGCTGAAAAAAGAGACCGGGACGGGAGAGGCGGCGGCCTGATCCGGCGCCGGTCCACGTCCGGAGAACCCCTGGACATCTCCAAAACCCCTTTTTTCTACCCTTTTGCCCGTTGCGTCCGAGAAGGTCGGCCTGAGGGTTTCCTTCCCCCTCGAAGGAACACCAGTCCCCCTGGCTTCCCCGCGCCGGGGTTCTTACCCGGTCCGTGTGGATTGGGCCGGGAAGGCAGGGGCAGGATACAGAAGGGGCCACCCCCATCTCTTCCTCTCTCACAACCATCCCGGGGCCGGTGGACAGCAGGTTCGCCTCTGTTCCCCCCGGGTCAGTCCTTTTTCCCGGGCCGGTTCAGACCTTCGCCTCCTCCTCTTTCACCGTGTACTCGGCGTCGATGACGCCTTCCTCCTCCTCAGGAATGATCAGCCACGCTGCAAGATAGACGACGATGCCGGTGAACACGAACCCGATGAGGCTGAAGATCACCCAGATGAGCCTGACCACCACCGGGTCGATATCAAAGTAGCGGGCGATCCCGCTGCAGACCCCGGCGACGACGCGGTCGTCACGCGGGCGGACCAATCGTTTTTCTGCCATCAGATCTCCATCACGTCACGAGCACATAGGGTTGTCGGCGCCATGGATCAGTTTTTATATCGCACTGACCCCTTGAAGCATATGGAAGAGAAAGAAAGACTCAAAGGGGTTCCGGGGATGCTCAGACCGTTCAAGCAGTACCTTGTCGAGGCCGGTCTCCCCGAGGGCGCCCAGATCGTCTATTACGGGTGCCCGGGCACCTGCACGCCTTTCATCGAGCTCCTTGCCTTTGCGGTCAGGGACCTCCCGGTCGAGCAGGTGTTCGTGCCCTACCTCGACGAGGGGAAGGCCCGGACGATCCGGCCCGTCGCCGACGTCGGGATGCAGATCGGCGAGGCGCCCGCATCTCTGCGCCCGGCCGTCGCCGTGGTGATGGGGGGGCTTGCGATGCCGAACATCCCGGTGACC
Source organism: Methanofollis tationis (assembly GCF_013377755.1). Lineage (NCBI taxonomy): Archaea > Methanobacteriati > Methanobacteriota > Methanomicrobia > Methanomicrobiales > Methanomicrobiaceae > Methanofollis > Methanofollis tationis. The sequence goes on along the minus strand of NZ_JABXWR010000002.1, from coordinate 22,889 downwards.
GCCGAGGCGGCGGCAGCGGTTCTTGAAAAACACCCGGATGCAAAACGGACCGGGATCTGTTTCATGAGCATGTTCGAGAAGGAGGGCTGGACCGGTGCGATCGGCTTCGATCTCGTCATCGACGCCTCGATCGACCCGGTGACAGTCTACCGGTAGGTCAGCTCATCGCCATGACGGCTTCTTTTCCCGTCATGATCCTGACGATATCCCCGACCATTTTTTCGATCTGCGACTTGCGTGCCTGACGGCCTCCGACGATCAGGGTCAGGTCGCCCCGGCTGATCAGCGAGACTGCGGCGAGCCCTTCAAAAAATGGCATATCAACGAGTTCCTCAAAGGTGATGGTATCTCTCATCTATGTCCCCCGTTCCTCCCTATAGAACTCAAATTATTTAATTTTATGTGGAGCCGGGAGATATAATTCCGAGAATTTTATGGATTTTTTAAGGGGTGGCCGTGGCAAAAAGGCGTCGCCATGCCCTGTAATAGACTGAAAACAGAAGAATGCCGGAGGCATTCCTCCGCCCACTGATGGACGTGCAAAAAATAAATTTAGAGGTAAGGGTTGCGCAGGCCCTTGCCGACGCCGAAGGTGGCGCGGGCGTCGAGGGTCTTCTGGTTCTTCGTGATCTTCTCGGTGGCGAGCTTGGTCACGAGTTCCAGGCCGGGCTTGACGCCGGCGATGTCCTGCGTCTCGAAGCATCCGGCGGCGTTCGCCTTTGACCAGACGTCGTCGCCGACCTTTGTCCTGACAAAGACCGTGCTCCAGCCGTCCGGGGTGCCGACCGATCCGGTCGAGACATCGGCGAGGTTGGAGACGTAGTCAAGGCAGACGTGGCAGCCGGGCTGCTCGTACTTGTGGGTCACCTTCAGCGGGATCTGGGCGACCGCGCCGCGCTCGGTGTAGGCCCAGAACTTGCCCTTGCCGATGTCCACCTTCCTGACCGATTCCATCTTCAGGTTGCAGTGGTCCTCGATCAGGGCCTCGAGGGACTGGTACGGGAAGTTCTCCATGCAGAAGATCCCGATGGCGAGGGCGATCTTGTCGGGAACGTCGCGCATGCCGACCGGGTAGAGCTGGGCCTTGCGGACCGCCTGCATCTGGCACGGGGTGCCGACGATGCCGATCCGGTCGAGGCCGTAGCTGCGGGTCGCCTCCTTGAGGAGGGAGATGTTCGGGGAGAGGGTGTATTTCGTGCCGCGGGCCGCGAGGAGCTCGGCCTTCGTCGTGGCGACGATCGGCTCGGGCTTCCAGGGCTCGTCTGACGGCCCCGCTACGATGGCGCCGTCGATGATCCCCTCTTCGAGTGCATACGCGAAGAGCTGGGTGACGATGCCGCCGTCCTGGGCTCCTTTCAGGATTTCCTTGTCGGTGCTGCGTGCAGCAACACAGGTCTTGTAGTTACCGAGTACCATTTTTCTTCACCTCACTCCATGACTCCCTTGATGAGTTCGGTAATGCCCTCGAACTCGTTCATCACATCGAAGTTGAAGAAGCTCCTCGGGCACTGGGCATAGCAGGCGCCGCACTTGATGCAGAGGTCGCGGTTGACCTGGGGCTTGCCGTACTCCATGGTGACCGCACGGACCGGGCAGGCGGCGGCGCAGGAGCCGCAGCCCATGCACAGGCCCTGGTTGATCACGTCGTACATCAGGTCGCAGCCGCAGGCTTCGTCGCCGCGCTTTGCAAGGTCCATGAGCGGCTTCAAGTATGCGGTCGCGAGCTCCTTCTGCTCGTCGTTGCCCTTCAGGAGCAGGTACGCCATGATGGCGACGTTCCTGATCTGCTGCGGGGTCGGCGCGCAACCCGGAATGACGGCGTCAACGTCGATCAGTTCCCCGATCGGGACGTATGATTCCATCTGCGGCTGGTTCCACTGGCCACCGCGGCAGAACCGGGTGATGTTCCCGTATGCCGCACAGCCGCCGAGGGCGACGACGATCTTCGCCTTCTCCCTGGTTTCTTTGATCTCTTCCACCGAGATCTTGTCCTGGAGACAGACAGAGCCCTCGACAAGGGCGACGTCCATCTCAGGGACATGCCTGACATCTACAAGGGTCAGTGCATAGACGAGGTCTGCATAGTTGTCCAGAATCTTGAAGAGTCCTTCGTAGTTGTCTGCAAAGGACACAAGGCATCCGGTACAGCCGCTCATGTGCACGTGCCCCACGGTAATCTTTTCTACCACAGGTCTTTCCTCCTTAGTGTTTTCAACTTGTATTTCCGCTTCAATCTCAGAAGGTTTCGCTACAGGTCTGGGTGCCGGTTCAACGGTCGTTTCGACCGCTCTGGCAGGCTTCTCGGCAGGTTTCTGCCGGGCCTCTTTGACGGGTGCAGGCGCCGGTGCTGGCACGGGCTTTTTCACCCATTTTACTGATCCCCGCTCCTCTGACGGCACAGGTTTCGCCGCAGCCTCAACTGGCTTCGGCTCTGCTCCTGCGGCCTTTTCGGGCGCGGGCGGCTCTTTCCTTCCAAAGATCCCTTTAAGAAACGATAGTAGCCCCATCATCCACTCCAATCTCGGCAAGTACGTGGTGTACTACCCTGGGAATGGCCTTCTGTACCTCTTCAGAGAGCCCGATCTCCATATCGGGTGCTGTTACCCGTTTCGGCTGGACGCCGAAGATCGTGATCTCGACGCTGTCCTTGAGCCGCTGGAGCGGTTCGGTGAGGTCCCACGAGTGGGCGTCCCGGTAGCTCCCGGGCGGCAGGTCTTCGACAGAGAGTTTTGTGAGCGAGCCCGGTTCGGCACCGAAGTCCACGATGTCGATGATGACGATCTTCTTCGTGACCGCCTTGTCGACCAGCGTGAAAATAAAGTGCGGGGCGCCAAGCCCGCCGTCGATGGCCTTGACATTGTCGGGAAGTTGCAGGCGGTTAATCTCCTCGATCACCGCGGGGCCGAGGCCGTCGTCGGCGAAGAGGGGGTTGCCGCATCCTACAATCACGGTTTCTGGGTATAGCATGTATGCTCTCACTCGAGGAGTTTCTGGGCCACTATCCTCTTGCTTTCATCGACCACCAGCATATGGGTGGCGCACGATACACACGGGTCGTATGCCCGGACGATGACCTCGGCGAGCTCCCACGGGGCGCCAACGAGGGCGCGGCTGCAGGTCGGGAAGTTCCAGGTGGTCGGGACGAGCATCGAGAACCAGCGGACCTTGCCGTCCTTCACCTTGGTGAGGTGGACGTCACAGCCACGCGGGGCCTCGTTTGCAGCCCAGCCAAGGCTTCCGTCGCCCTGCGGGATCTCGTCGGCAAGCACGCTGGCCGAGGTGTCGAGGGCGTCGCAGGCTTCCATGATGCCGTAGCAGGTCTCCTCGTACTCCATCTGCCGTGCGATCTGCAGGCCGATGGCGCCCTTCTCGTCGTAGTTCTTGAACTGGACGAGACGGGCACGCGGACCGACTTCGACCGGCTGGCCGTCGTACAGGGGCACGCCGGTGCACGCCTGCATCTGAGGCCAGGCCTTCTCGCCTGCCGGGGTGGTGCCGCCGACGGGGTAGTCCTTGTCCTCGAGCGTGATCTCTTCCTCGCCCATGTACCAGTCCCAGGGGCGGACCTCGGTCCAGCGCTCGGGGAACCAGGTCGGGTTCTCGTCAAGGCTGCTGCTGCCGTAGACCGGCGCCGCAGCCATGTAGCCCTGGTTGTGGTAGCCGAGATCCTTCGGGATCGGGATCTGGCGGCCGGCAACCTCGGCCCAGTCGCGCTTCTGGAAGTTCCGGAAGATGGCGATCATGAACTCGGACTGCTCGTGGGCAAGCTTGCGGCCTTCCTTTGCAAGGTCGTAGACCTTCTGCTTTGCGATCGGGCTGATGTTCTTATACATGCCGCCGACACGCGGGTTGGACGGGTGGACCGCTTCGCCGCCGACGATCTCGCCGATGGTCTGGCCGATCTCACGCAGCCGCTGGATCCTCAGGGCGACCGACCGCACCGGCTCCTCGGGGGAGAACGGGTTGATCTTCGTGTCCGTGCCCGGAAGGTACATGTCGGGCAGGGAGAGGATGTTGTGCAGGGCGTGCGAGTGCAGTCTGTTCGCGCACTGGAGCATGTAACGCAGAAGCATGGCGTCCTCAGGGACCTCGCATCCGATGGATGCCTCCATGGCCTCTGTTGCTGCGAGCGTGTGGGCGATCGGGCAGATGCCGCAGACGCGGGAAGCGATCTTGGGCACCTGTTCCATCGTCTTGCCGATGGCCAGCTTCTCTACACCCCTCACCGGAGTGATGGAGAGCCAGTCACCACGTTCGACGATACCCTCGTCATTTACCTTCAGGACGAGTTTGGAATGTCCCTCGTGCCTCGTGGTTGGGGAAATCTCTACAACTTTCGACAAATATATCGCCTCATTTTAATTGGGTTGTTCAAACAGCGATACAACTCTTCGGATCATGCCGATTGATGCGACCGTGATCGTCGCCGGGGTGTCGGTCGTGGGTATGGCGGTCGCCGCCATCCCCACCGTCGCCGACGCCCTGGACCGCCGGGCCCGCCGGAACGCCGGCATCGACCTGATGGACCAGGCGCAGAAGTTCGACTTCGCCCGGGATACGATTGCCGGGCGGGAAGCGTCTGCGTGGGATGAGAGGTGAGGGATCGGGGATCCCGATCCCTCACCCGGGTAAAAAGAAGGCCATATTGGCCGCTGTTTTGGGAAATGTGGGTGTTGATCTGTCCATATTGGGCGTCTTTTGAGAAACAGTATTATGGGCGTGGAAATCAGGATTTGAGGTGAAAACGTGCCCTTTCCTGTGGACGTATGCGGCCGGTCGGGAGGGATGACGGCCCGGAAGGAGGGGAACGCCTGGACAGGGCAGGGAGAAGGCGGGAAATAGGGTGGAAATCGACGGAAAATGCAGCACCACAGAGAAGACCAGGGAGACCACACCCTGCCATTTGATATATATAGTTATATAACAAAAGATCGTCCATGCCAGCCTCCGGCTCAGCCTCGCACTCCCCCACCCTGGAGACCATCCGCATGATCGAGGAGTTCGCCCGGGAACACAGCGGCGAATACCGGCGCCGTGCCATGTGGTCCAGCCTTCCGAGAAAGACGATGTACCAGACGTTCAAGACAGCGATCGACTATCTCATCGAGTCGAACAAGATCGCGATCGACGCCGGAGGCAAGGTCTGCTGGATCTTCGACCCCGACCTCACGCGGCGGTACCTGGGGCGTGAAGACCTGCGGATCCGATGAAGACGAAGATCTTCTTCGCGGATGAAAAGGTCAGGGATACCTTCGCCGAACTGAAGGACTCACGCCGCACCGAGGACCAGAGCCTTGTGGCCCTCCTCGACCGGGCATTTGATGCCCTGTCCCAGAATGCCTTCTGTGGCGTCCAGATCCCGAAGAAGCAGATCCCGAAGACCTACCGGCGGCAACAGCCCTCGATGCACAATCTCTGGAAATACAACCTGACCGATTCGTGGCGGCTGATCTATACCGTGGCAAGTGATGGGGAGACGATCGTGGTGATCATCGAGTGGCTGGACCACACCGCATATGAGCGGCGGTTTGGGTACTAAAGGGGAAGAACAATCCCGTCCGGCAGGGTAGGGACGGTTCTCTTCGACTGTTTTTCCGTCTGTTCAATCAAACGCCCTATGAGCGTCGGCCGGGTGTTCTCCGGGCCGTTTACAATCAGAGATCGCCTCCACCGGCGGATCGACCGGGATGCGGCGAAGACGCGGGGCTTGAGCGTGCTGCGGCGAGGGGGGTCTGTCGAATGCGGAGATCCGGCAGATCGCCCGCCTGGACCGGTATCAGGTGGTGCGGTTGATGCAGCAGCTCCAGGAGGAGGAGCCGCACATCGACCTTGAGGGGAAAGGGCGGGGGAGCAGGTACGTCTATTGCGGCTGAAGAGAATGCGATCAGGAATGTGATTGTCACATTCCTGTCACATTTTCCGGTGGGAAATGTGAGCGAATTGTGAAGTCATCATTTGAGCACATTATTTCTGTTGTTTCATGGCTACCGTGCGTCCTCACCCTGCTCGTACCATGGTCCGCCGGCGGGAGGGTGGGCACTCTCCCGCCCGCCATGCATCGCTCGCCTCCATCCCCCCACCGTCGCCGAGGTCCTTTGGACCGGGACTGGCCGCGGGTGGCGCTCGGACCGCTCTTCTCGGTGTGATGGCGGCGGGCCATCCTGTTCCTCCCCGCCTCTCGCACTACAAAAACCATTCGATCCTTTCTCCCATCTCTCCTCGCATCTCCTTTAAAAAAATTGATGAATCCCGAAGATCCACCTCTACCCGGAGACAATAGACGTGACCCCCGCACTCACCGCCCACAACCTCACCAGAACCTACGGCGAGACCACCGCCCTGGATGCCGTCACCCTCTCGGTCGAGCAGGGTGCGCTCTTCGGCCTCCTCGGCCCCAACGGCTCGGGAAAGACCACGATGATCAAACTCCTCACCGGGCAGGTGCGCCCCTCGGGCGGCACGGCGACCGTCCTCGGCCTCGACGTCGCCGCCGATCCCGTGGGGGTCCGCTCCCTCGTCGGGATCATCCCGGAGCAGGAGACGCCCCCGAGTTTCCTCACCTCTGAAGAGTACCTCCGCCTGGTCGGGGCGATCAGGAAAATCCCGGACGTCGAAGAGGGAATGGCCTGGTGGTTCGACTACCTCGAATTCGGGGACAAACGCGACGTCCTCTGCAAGGACCTCTCGCGGGGCACCCGGCAGAAACTGATGTTCGCCCAGGCCTTCCTCCACCGCCCGGTCCTCGCCCTCATCGACGAACCCCTCATCAACTTCGACCCCATCATGCAGGAGCGGGTGAAAGAATTCCTGGCCGGCTACGTGAAGGAGGGCAACACCATCTTCATCTCCACGCATATCCTGGAGATCGCCGAAGAGATCTGCTCGGACTTCGCCGTCCTCCACCGGGGCAGACTCCTCTCCACCGGGAAGGTGGCCGATATCACGGGCGCGGGCCGGCACCTCGGCGACTACTTCCTCTCCCTGGTCAGGACGGGCGGCCATGCTTGAACTCTTCGTCGGCATGATGAAGGAGGAGTGGCGGGTCCACGCCACGATGTTCGGCAGCCTCAGCTTCGCCCTCTACCCGGTGCTGATCTTCGCCATCGCCTTCATGGGCTCGTTCCTCCTCCCCCTGATCCGCCCGCTCCTCCCCTTCGGCGACCTCGCCCTCCTCACGCACGCCCTCTTCCTCCTCTTCGGTCTCATGATCGGGGCGTTCGGCCTCCTCATGAACGAGGTGATGGAGCGGCGCTTCGGCGAGGCGAGCACCCTCGCCTATGCCGCCCGCACCCTCCCCATCCCTGAGTGGCTCCTCTTCACAACCTTCGTCGTGAAGGACACCGTCTACTACTTCGCCCTCTGGGTGCTCCCCTTTGTCGCCGGGTTCGCCCTCGCCTCGCCCTTCGTCGGCGTCCCCCTCGCCGTCCCGGCGCTTCTCCTGCTCACCCTCTCCCTCTCCTTCCTCACCGGCCTGGCGGCGGCCTTCTTCCTCTCGACCGTCTATACCCGATCAAAGCGGCTCTTCGCCGCCGTCCTGGTCCTCCTCGCCGCCGCGGCAGGGGCGGCCCACCTCGCCGCCCTCCCGCTCTTCCTCCCGCCGGCCCTCTTCCGCTCCTTCTCGTGGGGAACGCTCCTTGCGGCCTTTGCCCTCGTCCTCGTCCCGGCCGCCCTCGCCGTCGCCCTGGTGCGGCCCGGTTCGGCGGCGCGGGCGAAACGCCATGCCGACCTGCTCACCCCCCTCTCCCGGCGCCTCGCCCTCTTCCCGCACCCGGCCCTCGCCGCAAAGGACTGCATCGACCTCGTCCGGAGCGGCAGCGCCGTCGGCCAGACCATATTCTCCTTCCTCCTCCCCCTCGGGGTCATCTGGTTCTTCCTCTCCCTGCTCGGCCCCTTCCTCCCGGCGTCCGGGATCCTCCTCCTCTTCGCCGCCCTCACCGGCGTGATCGCATCGACGATCTACATCTGGCTCACGATGTTCGAGACCTTCGGGCCGTACGCCTGCCTCCCCCTGGGGGTCGCCGACCTGCTGAAGAGCAAGATCTCAAGTTTTGCGGTGCTGCAGGCGATCCCGGCCGCCTTCATCGTCACGGTCACCCTCCTTGCCGGAGAGGCGGCCTACCTCCTCCCGGCACTCGTTTTCTGCCTCGCGGTCTCTTTCTACGGCCTTGCGGTGACGATCTACCTCACCGGCCTCTCCCCGTCCGTCCTGCTCTACGACCCGCGGGTGCTCGTGCTCTATCTCTCTGCCATCGGCGTCCCGCTCGTCGCCCTCATCGCCCTCTCTTTTATGAACCCCTGGTATGCGATGCTCTCCCCCATGCTGCCCGCCGCCGGGTGCTGGATCGTGCAGCGGGGGTTTGTGAAGTGGGAGGGGCGGGAGGTGGCGGGGTTTTGACGAGGAGATCGACCCTCTCCGGTGGGCGGGCAGATCCCGGCAACCGGCCCGTCACTGCCCCAAAAACCGCGTTTGCAGCAGCATCATTTTCCCTTCAGGGGTCGCAATCACCATGATGGGCGGCAGAAGGGCCTGGCACCGGATGACCGTTAAGGCGAAGATCCTGGCGGTTTTCCTCTCGATATCGATGGCGGCGCTCGGCATCGTCGGCTTTGCGGCGTTCTCGACGATGGGCGATATGGGGTCGTACGCCCTCGAGAGCAGCGGCCAGCTTGGCAGCCGCGCCGTCTCGGACAGCACCGCCGCACTGGAGGCAAACGCCGAATCGTCGCTGGTGCGCCTTGTGACCGACCAGGCCGACATCAGCAACGTGGTCTTCGAGCAGGTGGGCTCGGAGATGGAGACCCTTGCAGGCTATGCCGATGCCGTGCGCCGGCGCCCGCTCTCCTCTGCAGCGCCCCGGCTCTCCTCGCAGAGCGAACGCCCCGAGGACCCTGAATTGGCGTCGGTATACATTCTTGCGCCCGGCGTTGCGCAATCCTCGGTGAGCGGCGAACTCGCCGCCCTCTCGGTGATGGACGACCTCATCCGCCCCCTGCGGTCCTCCGACCCCCGCCTCACCCAGGCCTATATCGGCACGGGCTCGGGCATCCTGTGGGTCAACCCCTGGGTCGAGGGCGTTCCGTCGTCCTATGACCCGCGGACGCGGGACTGGTTCGTCCGGGCGGCCGGGAGCGACCGCCTCATCTGGTCGGACCCGTATGTCGACGCCGGGGGAAAAGGGCTCATGGTCACCTGTTCGCGCCGGGTCGGGGCCGATGACGGCGGGCGGACCTGGGTCGTCGGGACGGACGTGACCCTCGAGACGATCAACACCAGGATCATCGCCACGCAGGTCAGCGACCGCGGCTACGCCTTCCTCCTCGACAGCCGCGGGAACGTCGTCTCCCGCCCGGGGATCGGCGCCGGCGACCTGCGATGGGACGAGTCGTTCACCGCGGAGAACCTGCTCGACAGCGACAACGCGGCGCTCGGCGCCGTCGCCCGGGCGATGGTCGCGGGAAAGAGCGGGACGGCGCGGGTCGCCCTGGGCGGTGAAGAGAAATACGTCGCCTACGCCCCGGTTTCCAGCGTGAACTGGAGCCTTGCCGTCGTGGTGCCGGTCGATGAGATCGTCGCCCCGGCCGAGGAGACCAGGGCCCTGATTGTCGCCGCGACCGGAGAGACCGGGGCCCACTTAAACCGGGAGATGGACGCCGCAAAAAGCCTGTTCTTTGCTCTTTTCGTCGCCCTCTTCGTCGCGGTGACGATCCTCTCGGTCCTCTTCGCCCGGGTCGTCACCCGCCCGGTCGAAGACCTCAGGCGCGGCTCTGAGGCGATCGGGGCCGGCGACCTCGACTACCGCGTCGAGATCGCCACCGGCGACGAGTTCGAGGACCTCGCACACTCGTTCAACAGGATGGCGGCGGACCTCAAGGGCCATATCGACGAACTCCAGCGCACGACCGCGGAAAAAGAGCGGTTCGAGAAGGAGCTCGAGATTGCAAAAGGGATCCAGCAGAGTTTCCTCCCCGACCGTGCGCCCGAGATCCCGGGGATCGAACTCGCCGCGAAGAACGTGCCGGCGCTCGAAGTCGGCGGCGATTTCTACGACTTCATCCCGATTGCAAAAGACCGGTGGGGCCTGGTGATCGCCGATGTCTCGGGCAAGGGCGTTCCTGCGGCGCTTTTCATGGCCCTTTCCCGGACGCTGATCCGGGCGAGCGCCATGACCGATGCCGACCCGGCACGCTCGATCGAGCATGCAAACCGGCTGATCTGCGAGGATTCGAAGACCTCGATGTTCGTCACCCTCTTCTACGCCGTCCTGGATGCGCGGGAGATGACCCTGCACTATGTCAATGCCGGGCACAACCCGCCCCTGCTCTTCCAGGGTGCGGCCACCGACGTCCGCCTTCTCAGGGCCGAGGGGATCGCCCTCGGGGTGATCGACGACGCCGAACTCCAGTCGGTCAGGGTGGACCTTGCGCCCGGGGACGTCCTGGTGCTCTACACGGACGGCGTCACCGAGGCGATCAACGATAAAGATGAGGAGTTCGGGGAGGAGCGGCTGCTCAGGATCATCGCGGAGCACCGCGGCCGTCCGGCCGGGGAGATCCAGGAGCGGATCCTCGATGCGATCGCCGATTTTGCCGGGGAATGCCCGCAGTTCGACGATATCACCCTGATGGTGCTGCGGGCGCTCTGAGCGGACGGCCCCCCTCTCCCTCGCGGCTCAGCGTCTCCTCAGGACGAAGAACGCGTAGCCGTACTCGCTCCCGTGCTCCCGGTAGACCTCGATCTCCCGCTCGGAGAAGGCGACATGCGCTTCGGCGTCCGGGTTGCCGGCCGCCTCCTTCTTCAGGTCGGGCAGCCGTTTCTGGAGCGGCATATAGTAGTTGTCCCACCACACGGAGCCGGGGAGCCGGAAGGTGGCGAAGACCTCATAGCCGGCGTTTTCGGCGATCGCAGCGGTTTCCGTGGCCTGTTTTATCGCCGGGTAGCAGTCGTTCCAGAACGCAACCGCCTCGGGCGATGGCCGGTCGGTGAACCAGACCGCTTCGGTGAGGCAGAGGGAGCCGCCCGGCCGGAGAAGCCGCTTCCACGACAAAAGCCCCTCCTCGAACCCCACGATGAAGATGGAACTCTCCGCCCAGAGGACGTCGAAGGATGCATCTTCAAACGGCAGGTCGTCCATGGACGCCCTCACCGTCGTGATCCGGTCCCCCACGCCGGCCGCCGCCGCCTTCCGGGCGAGGTCGTCCAGGTACGGCTGGTGGATGTCGACGGCGGTGATATGGCAGTCCGGGCATATCCGGGCCAGCTCGATCGTCTGCATCCCTGACCCGCACCCGATGTCCAGGATCTCCGGGCGTTCAGGGAGATCCTTCAGCATCGAAAACGCTTTTCTCGTGCACTCGTTGCTGCCCGGCCCCTGGCGGGGCAGTCCCTCGTGCATCGTGAAGAGGAATGAAAGGTCCATTGCCGTAGAACCATGCCGTCCCGATTATTATACGGTGGTGGTCCGGAACCTGAAAGAGGGGGAATATCTTCGCTCCCGCGATTTTAAGGTTCTTGCCCCTTTCTCTTCTCAGGCGCCGGAGGTTCTGTTACATGGAATCCGAACGCCGCGAAATCCCTGACGTCCATCCTGTGGGACCCCTCGCCGGGAGAAAGCGCCGGCATGATGAACCGGAAGAACTCACCGGCGAACTGCTCGTAGGAAAATCCCTCCGCCTCGATCGCCAGTTTCCATTTATCCTCCATCGACAATATGCCCATAAAGGATGTCATCAGGTACATCGAGGTCAGGAACGGGTCGAGATCGTTCCGGATCGTCCCGTCGTCGATGCCCTCCTGGACCGCATCCCGCAGGATCCGGCGGCAGGTGCCGTAGCCCTTTCCGATCTCTGCGGTATAGGGGTTCTCTCCGGAGAAACGCTCGGACCCGTAGAAGTGGATCAGTCTGAGATAATCCGGGTACTCCTGTGAAAACCGGTAATAGGCCTGGCCCATCAGGGCTACTTTGACGATGCCGGGGGCCTGTGTTCCCATGCATTCCAGATATTTTTCCTTGAGGATCCGGACGCCGCGGAGGACGATCGTGGCGAAAAGCGTCTCCTTATTTTTAAAATAGAGATAGATGGTCGCCTTGTTCAGTTCGACTTCCCGGGCGATATCGTCCATGGAGACGTCTTCGTACCTCCGGGAGAAGAAGAGACGCTCGGCTGCATCGATGATCTCGGTCTTTCGCTGTTCCTTTTCTCGCTGTCTTCTATCAGAGATTCCCATTCTTCCGCACCATCTCACTATAAAAAGTATTCAGGCTCCTTTCGTTCGCTGTAGAGCGTATGGAGACGCATTGATGCGTCCCTGACCAGGCCGGGTTTCATCGTCCTCGCGTGTTCCGGGCAGTGTTTGATGCAGGCGCAGCAGGTGATGCATTTTTTCGTATCGATCACCGCGCTGTCGTCTGGATCGATGGCGCCGACCGGGCATACCTCCGCACAGGTCCCGCACCGGACGCACGCATCGCCGACCGCGATGAAATCGACCGTCCAGAGTTTCGAGTCCCCCCGGTACGGGCGGCAGCCGGGCAGGGGCACATCGGGGATCTGGTCGGCCGATGGGATGGCATTGAGTTTTTCCCGTATTTTGCGTCCGAACGACTCGGCGTGGTGCAGGTCGCCTGCATCCGGACGATCTTTTGCCGTCGGCGTCTCGTCGGTGGAAAATGAGTGCTCCCCGATATAGGCCGCACCGGCGATCGGTCTGCAGCCGCATCCGGTCAGGAGATCTTTCAGCTCGAGGAGTGCGTCTTCGTACACGCGATTGCCATAGACGACGACACATACCGCAGGCGTGTTCCGGGCGGAAATCGCATGCAGCCATTCGGTTACGAGGGCCGGCACCCTCCCCATATACACCGGCACGCCGACGATGAGCAGTTCATTTTCCGATGTTTCGAGCGGTTGCACTCTCGCATCTGGCCGGGTGATGTCCAGCAGTTCCGCGTTGCCGTGATCGATGCCGCGTGCAATGCCCTGGACGACCGCTTTTGTCGTTCCCGTGGGTGAGAAATATACCAGTTTCACCGATTCCGTTTTCATTTCATCTGCCCCGTCAATAGTCTATGAATTGTGCAAGCAACGCCGTTCATTCGCCTTCACTCCCCCGTGGGTCCTCGTCCCTCTCCTATCGGGGGATGCTGCCCGGAGGCAGTCTCTCCCGAATTATCTAACTCTTGGTTATATTATAACTATCGGTTTCTTAATGGATGTGAGCTGGATATCCTGGTGCACCAGGGAAAAATGGGAGATGCCTGGCGAATGATCCGGTCTTTTTCGACGTCGGGCCGACTCACCGCACAGTCCGCGAAAGGCCCGATCATGCTCTCCCGGTCGGGACGAAACGGGATATGCTGGACCCGTATCGCTTCGCCCTGGCCCGGCCCCTCGAAGGTCAGGACGTTGTATCCACGTCTGACCCCTTCCATCGCATACGGGTGGAGTTCCTCATGGCAGCCGTCGAAGCCGGTCTGGACGATGAGGAGCGGCCGGGATATATTGGCGAAGTACTGAGATCACACTTTTTTACATGCTGCATGCGGGCAAGAAATCTCGTGAACACACGCTCTTCTAACCTTAAGTTAGGAAAATGTGTACATAACACACAAAATAAGGTGTAAAAATGTGTACTGGAGACACATAATATATACTTAAAGAAAGTGCGAGAGGCCGGATTCGAACCGACGGACCCCTGCGGGAACAGATCTTGAGTCTGTCGCCGTTAGCCACTTGGCTACTCTCGCAATGTGCAGACATTATTCGTCCGGCCCACTCTAATACCTATCGCCGGGCAAAATCCCCGGCGCTCAGTACCGGATCGAAAACCCCTGATAAGCCCCGGAGGGCGCTTCCCGCCGCACCAGGACCCCGTCCACCCGCGCCCCGGGCGGCCCGGTCCGGCAGAAGGAGATCATCCCCTCGACCCGCTCCTCCTCCCCCTCGAAGACCGCCTCCACCCGGCCTTCAGGGAGGTTTCGCACCCACCCGGCAACGCCGCGGCGGCCGGCCTCCTTTTCGGTGGCGTACCTGAAGCAGACGCCCTGCACCAGCCCGCTCACGACGACGTGCGCCCGCAGCCTCATGACTCCTTCAGGATCTCCTCCACGATCCCGGCGGCGTCCCTCACGTAGCCGGTGCACCGCTCTGAAAACACCCCGGCCGCCCTGGCCGCCTCCAGGCCCCTGGGGCCGGAGAGGTCGAACCCCACCAGTTCGGTGCAGTTCACCGAGCCGTGGCGGGCGGAAAACCGGCGGATAAACTCCCGCACCAGGGCGTAGCACCGCTCCTTCCCCTCCCGGTCGCCGGGCACAGCGGTGCCGCGGGCGATGCCGAGCACCAGGACGGCGCCGCTCACCGCCCCGCAGCTCCGGTCGGTATGGGCGAGCCCGCCGCCGAAGCCGCAGGCAAGTTTCCTCACCATCTCTTCATCCAGGCCATAGTCGCGGGCGAACACCGAGGCGACCGCCTGCGCACAGTTCAGGCCGCCGTCAAAGGCGCGTGCGGCCTGCTCAGATCGTTCGGACATCTATCCCCTCTTTGCCGCCGCCTGCCGGTATTCAGCCATCAAAGCCGCCGCATAGGCGTCGGCCTTCTTTGTCGGGACGTAGTTGAAGGCCCGCACACGCCTGAGCACCTCCTCCCTGATCTCGTCCTCGCCGGAGAGGCCGAGGGCGATCACGTCGCCCAGGATCCGGTCGAGGTGATCGATCCCGATCTCCTTCCCGTCGATGAGGATCTTCCTGATCGCCGGGCCCTCCGGGACGACGCCGCCGCAGACCGTGCAGTAGTTCCCGTCTTTATCGTCCATCCCTATCACTCCCTGATCATGATCAGCATCATCTTAAAGGGCGTCACCGCCGAGAGGGCATGGGGGGCGTTCGCCGGGAAGATGATCGTCTCCCCCGCCGTCATCTGGTGCGTCTCCCCGGCGAGCCAGACCTCGCACTCGCCGTCCAGGATCGTGACGACGGCGTCGTAGGGCGCCGTGTGCTCGGAAAGCCCCTCGTCCTCGTCGAAGGAGAAGAGGGTGATGCTCCCGGCCGGGCGGTTGACGATCATCCGGCTCGCCACCGTCCCGTCATGGTAGGCGACAAGGTCCTTCAGGCGGAGGACCTTCCCTTTGATCTCGTTTCGTTTTTCATCGGTCATGGAATACTCCTCTCTTCACCGTCGTGCATAATGAAGCGCTCCCTCCACCGGGCAGACCTCGACGCACCTGCCGCACATGTAGCACTCGGCCTTCGCGTCCGTCCTCTTCGCCTCGTCGACCGGGCACGCCCGCTCGCATCGCCCGCACTCGATGCAGAGGTCGGTGCGCACGAACCGGTACAGGGACTCCGAGGAGGCGACGGCGAGCAGGGCGCCGTACGGGCAGACGAACCGGCAGAAGGGGCGGTAGACGAAAGCCGAAAGGGCGAGGATCCCGAGGAATATCGCCGCCGGGACCCCGACGGCGAGGTGGAAGAGGTCGTGGACGCCGAGGGCGCCCAGCAGGTTGAACGAGAAGAGGATCCCCGCGGTGAAGAAGACGACGAAGACCCCGCCCACCGCACCGCCATGGAGACCTTCTTCTGCGTCCGCCAGACCTTCTTCGGGGAGAGATGTGCGGCGATCTCCTGCAGGGCCCCGACCGGGCAGAAGTGCCCGCAGAAGATCCGCCCGAAGAGGAGGGCGAGCCCGAGCATCACGGTAAGTCCGACGGCGGCCAGCAGCACCGGCGCCCCGAGCCCGACGGTGTCCCGCAGGACGAGGAGCTGGAACTGGTACGGCGCCACCGGGGAGAAGATCAGAAAGCCGAGAAGGGCGGTGACGGCAAGAACGGGCAGCCCCGCCCTGCGCGAGAACCTGCCGGTGTGCCAGAGGTAGGCAAGAACGAGGATGCCGGCAAGGGCATAGACCAGCCCGACCGCTTTGGGAACCGATGCGAAGACCATATCCTCTCACTCTCGGGCAAGAGATAAAATGGTGGTGTCACCGGGAGGATAACACCGGGCGGGCGAACGCCAGTTCGAACATGGCGTAGCCCGAGCGGACCATGCCGAGGCGGCGGTAGGTCTCCTGGGCGGCCGTGTTCTCTTTTTCCACGTACAGGCGGAGCCCGACCACACCGGGCCGCTCCCGTGCGGCCGCCTCGACGGCGGCGAAGATCCGGGTGAAGACGCCCTGCCGCCTGAAGGCCGGCGCCACATAGACGCTCTGGACCCACCAGAAATCGCCGTTGCGCCAGTCGCTCCACTCATAGGTGACCATCGCCTGCCCGACCACCTCGCCTCCGGCTTCGGCGAGGAGATAAAACCCCCGCCGCGGCCCGGCGAGCACCGCCTCCACCCCCGCCCTGACCGTCACCGGGTCGAGGGCCAGCCCCTCGGTCTCCATTGCCATGGCGATATTGTGGGCGGCGATCGCCGCAGCGTCATCAGGCGCGGCCGGGCGCAGCCTCATCTCTCTCCCGTTCACGCAGGAGAGGTTGGTAATGCGGGGTAAGGTGTTTTTCGGTCGGCCCTCTACCGCGGCGGCCGGCACTTTGACGGGCAGGCAGAGATCTTTCCGGTCCCGGGATCGACCTCGTAGTCGCCCGGGTGCTCCACGAGGTCCAGGGCGTTGATCTTTTGATCGATTAAGTCCTGGTAGGTGAACCCGAAGGTCGCGGATTCCGTCCCTTTTTTGTATTCGACAACGATGCCGTTCATTTTCTTCGACGCCCCCGTAATGGCTTCCATGGTGGTGGATGCGCGTCACTGTACTTGAATTATTCGGCCGGAAGATCTGAACGGATCGTGATGGAAAAAAGACCTGCACAAAAAGTGGGATCGCTGAGATTTGAACTCAGGTCAGAGCGTCCCGAACGCCCTAGGATGGACCAGGCTACCCTACGATCCCTCTGGAGCAAATAAGTTTGGCGCCGGTAGTATTTGAGGACTTCGGAAATGCGACGGACGTGGGGTGCCGGGAGAGAGGGAGAGCCTGGGGCAGTACAGGCGGGCCTATCTGTACACGGAGACGGACGAAAACGACCTGACCTATTTCATCAGGTACAACCTCGACGTCATCGAGAAGACGATCGAAGAGGTCCGGGCCTATATCAAAGAACAGCAGGAGACGCAGATAGAAGCGCTCCACCTCATCGAGCATGCCGGGGACTTAAACCTCAGGCAGGTGGAAATCCTGAAGATGATGATGAAGCGTCCGGAACGCCCCATGACCATCAAAGGGGTGATGGAGGTCTTCGGCGTGGCCTACGGGACGGCGAGGAGCGATCTTTTGCGGCTGGCCGGGGCCGGATACGTGGAGAAGAGGACGACGGGGAAGGAGTTTGTGTTTCTGTACGGGGGTTCGGGCGGCGCCCCGCCTTCTCGCCCGTAGTCTCCCCCCGTTCGCTCAAAAAAAGAGGGTGGCGCTACAGGAAGAACGTGATGATGGCGAGTATGATGAAGATGATCACGAGCCACTTCGCGATGGTCATCGAAAGCCCGGCCACCCCTTTTGCACCCAGCACATAGGCAACCAGCGCCAGGATGAGAAATAGGATCGCCAGTCCGATCAGGTCTGCCATAATTCAATCCCTCCGATGTTCGGTAGATGGCGGGTGGGGATAATAATAGTATCGTCCCGGCAGGGCTTCGAGCGGGAAATACCCGGCGGGATGCGCAGGGAAGGCGGCGCCCCGTAGAACCCCCCGAAGGGCGTATGAGACGCTCTGAAGTTTTTTTTCGGTTCAGATCTTCTTCTTCGCCTCCGCCTCCATCTTGTGCGCTTTGATCTTTGCATCCGCACCGGCTTTGTGGGCTTCGATCTTCACATCGTCGATTGCGTTGCTCGCCGCTACCTTCGCATCGTCCACCACTTCATGAGCGGCCACCCGGGCGTCGTCGACGGCCTTATGGGCCCTGACACGGAGACTGTCCTCTGATGTCATGCGGGCTGATCCCCTCGCACATTATTTATATTTAGCCCAATCCAGGTATCCCCATGGGGGTTTTGACGGTCAGTGAAGATCAGAAACTGCTGCTGCTCATCGGTACGGTTTCCCTTATCGCCACTGTCGCATTCTGGCCGCTCATGACCGTGTTTGTCTGGGCGATCGCTCTTGCCAGCGCACTCATGCCGCTCCACAAACGGTTTTTACGGCGGGTGAAGCCGTCGGTCTCTGCCACATTCATCACCCTCGGCGTGGTCCTCCTGATCCTGGTCGTCAGTTCTCTGGCCGCGAGCGTGCTCTATGCCGACCTCGAGTTCATCGGGAGCATGGTTGCCGCGATGGTCCAGGGGCTGCAAAATACTGGACTTTCTGGATTCCTGCCCACGTTCACGGCAGACCAGCTCTCCGATATGCCCCAGACGCTCGTCGAGATGATGCTGCAAGCGCTCCTCTCGACAACCCAGAACCCGATGCTTTTCGTTCTCCAGATCATCATTCTCTTCCTCACGCTCTCGATGCTGGTCTATTACGGCGAACAGATCTGGACGATATTGACGCGCAACCTCTCCCCGAAACTGTCATCTGCCGTCGATAAGATGGCGGAGATCACTGAGAACACGATCTATTCCCTCATCATCATCCAGGTATCGGCGGCCGTGATCACGTTCATCCTCGCCGTTCCGTTCTTTTACTTCCTGGGCTACGGGCACGAGTTCCTGTTTGCGACCATGGTCGGGTTCGGCATGTTGATCCCCCTCATCGGCGCCCAGCTGGTTCTGGTCTTTTTTATGCTCTATCTGCTGGCCCTCGGGGACATCAAAGGCGTGCTCGTCGTCATGTTCATCGGATACCCTCTCCTGAGCGGCTGGATTGATTTCTATTACCGGCCCGTGATGATGAGGAGACGGGTTGCCGTGCATCCGGTCTTTATGATCATCGGGATTTTCGCCGGTGTCCCCTTCATGGGGTTTGTGGGTTTCATTCTCGGGCCGGTGCTCGTCTCGCTCGCGGCGATTGCCTTTAAAATATATGCCGACCAGACGAGAACGGCGGCGATCGGTGAAGAATCCTCCTGAAGGGCGCCCCCCGGTCGCCCTGGACCTCACATAAAATCCGCGAGCCCCAGCTGTTTCTCCCGCTCCTTCCCGAAGGTCGAGTCGATCGCCATATCCAGCACCTCGACCCGCTGCTTCGTGTAATCAGAGATGGCGTATTTCTCGCACATCCGCCTGGACATCTCCAGGTACTTCTTCACCGAGGCCTCGTGGACCGTCTGGTTCACCTTGCCGCCGCACTTCGGGCACTTCCCGGCGAGGGGCATCCGGCGGTACTTCGTGGCGCATTTCGTGCACCGCACCGTCTGGGAGGCGAACGCCCGCAGGTTGCCCATCAGGTCGCGGATGAAATGGGTGTTGAGCACCCTCTCGGCGACGTCGTCGACGTCCACCGCCCTGATCTTCTCGCCGAGTTCGAGTTCGGCCTCCATCTTGTCGAACATCGAGCCGAGCGTCGTATAGGTGGATTCGAGCGGGCCGGCCGAGATGTCTGAGGTGTCGTGGGTGAACCTGAACCCCTCGTACTGCTCGGGCTTTCCGACCCGCAGTTCGACGTGGTCGATCACCTTCTCCAGCTCCCTGGGCGGGGCGTAGCGGAGGGCCGCCTCGTAGAGTTCGAGGGGATAGCGCTCCATCACGTCGACGTTGAGGCTCTCCTTGTCCACCTCTTTGGGGTCGAGGCGGGTGGTGAGGACGAGGGGGGCGTCCATCGACCCGCCCCTCGTCTCCGGCAGGAACGATCGGGAGAAGTTGATCAGCCCGTCCAGGAGGAACATCACGCAGTCCTCGTCGCCGTCGCACTGCCCGCAGAAGATCCCGTTTGCGGCGAGGGTGTGGTCTTCGGCCACCGTCAGGCAGTAGACCTGCTCCTCGGGGCAGAGGATGTACCTGACCGCCGTGACCGTATCGGCGATCACCTGACCGCCCTCGGCGACCGGCACCCGGTCGCCCTCCCGCACCTCCATCGCCATGATCTTCTTCAGGTAGCAGAGGTCCCAGACGAGCATCGTGTGCTCGGGGGTCACTTCGAGGGTCTTGCCGCGGGCGGTCTCGAAATGGATCAGGTGCTCCGGGGCGCGGTGGATCGAGACCGCCGTCACGCGCCTGAGTTTCGTGTTCCCCTGGGAGTCCACCGCCTGCACCGCCGCATACCGTTTCGGCGGCGACCAGTGGGTGCCGGCGGCGTCCAGGCCCGGTTCGGTGAGGTCGAAGTTCTCCAGGACGAACTGCCTGACCGGCATGCTCCGCCACCCTTTCTCCTCGAAGACCCGGATCTCCGTATCTCCGGCAAAACAGTTCCGCCGCTTGGCGGCGTGGTAGAAGGGGTGGGCGTAGCCGACGCTCGCCTTCGTGAACCCGAGCAGGCGGCAGAGCACCCCGGCCGAGGTGTGCGGCGCAAGCCCGATGAGCATCTGGCCGATGAGGTCGGAGGGTTTTTCGGCGTTGTAAAACCGCGGCAGCCCGTAGAACTTCTCCAGCAGGTCGTCGAGGAACTGCGAGACCTTCAGGAGCCAGTCGCCGCACTTCTCGGAGACCAGGATGTCCTGGCAGCGGAGCTCCAGGATCTGGTCGGGCGAGGTGAGGGGTGCGCCGTTGTAGTCGTGGGTGTAGCCGATCGCCACCAGCCGCTCGACCGGAGCGCCGATCTCGCGCGGGCGGACATGGGTGACCGGGAGATCGATCATATCGTACCTCACCGTCCCGTCCTTGAAGACATAGACCTCGTGGGCCGCCCGCAAAACGCCCTTCTCCAGGGGCTCGATCGTCCGGTCGCGCGAGATCATCCCCTTCACGCCCTTCACGAGTTTCACCGCGTTCTCCCGCATCCCGAGACGGGCGCAGGCGGCGGCGTACTCCTCCTTCACCCGCAGGTCGGTCTCCAGCAGGCAGACCGTCGGCCCCTGGCAGGCCGGGCAGACCGGGCCCTGCACCTCGCGGTTGCAGCGCGGGCAGCGGTAGACCGGCGTCGTGTGGGTGCCGCATGCCTCGCAGCGGTTCTTGAAGGTGACGGCCCCGCACTGCGGGCAGCGCCGCTCCCCGGTCCCTGCGTGGATCGTCCCGCCGTCGGCGTTGCTCCGGTCCTTGTACGCCCCGGCATTCTGCACCGAGCGGCGGGCGCCGCCCGACTCCCCCACCGGGAAGAGCACGTGGGGGGCCGGCTTCATCTCGCGGGGCTTGGACTTGCCCGGCCTGCCCATCCGGCCGCCGATCCGTGTTCCCGCCTTCGACCGAAGCGTAAACCCGGAGAGGTGGGAGACCAGCGCCAGGGAGGGCCCGTCCGGAGCGTCCTCCCATGCCCGGCGGAGGTGGAGATCGAAGTCCAGGCCCAGGCAGGCGAGGAAGACGAGATAGGTGCGGATCACGACCTCGTCGCCCTCGACCGTGTGCGGGACGAGCACCTCCTCCAGGATCGCCTTCAATTCGGGGTCGTTTACAACCCGCAGGGCGTCGCCGGCGATCCGGCCGCGCTCCGAGACGATCGCGGCGAGGCGCCTGATCTGCGCCGGGGCGAGGTCGTCCCAGAACCAGATGTAGTCGGGGTGGAGGGGGGCGCCCGAGAGGGCGAACTCGATCGCCTCCATCTCGTTCTCAGGGTGGCGGGGGCCGCCCTCCTGGAGCCACCACTCCTCGCAGTAGGACGAGGGAATCAGGGGGTGGTTGTTCTCGAGGAACTCGCCGTACGAGATGAGGATCTCGCCGACGTCCAGGATCCGGACGATCGACGGGCCGATCGCCAGCGCCTCCGCGGTGTCGTCGACCCGCCGCACCTCGCCCGAGGCGAGGAGGACCGTCGGCCCCTCGATCGTGTCCACCGGGACCACGCCCGCCGCCTTGCCCGGGCGCTCGGTCTTCATCTGGGTGCCGACGGCCAGGTAATCGCCCAGGATGTGCAGGGTCGCCGGGTGAAACCCGGCGGCGGCAAACCCGGTGTTTCTTGACCGGCCGTACCTGAGGCGAAACCCGCCTTTCCTCATCGGGTACGAGAAGACCGGTCTCCCGCCGATCAGGTCGCGGATGTACTTGTCCTTCGGGTGGACGCCGGGCTCTTCCTCCTCGTCGGACGACTTCGAGGCCACCCCGTCGATGATCTGCTGGAGCCAGTCCCAGCCTTCCATCTTCATCTTCTTGACGTTCTTCATCACCTTCGGGGCCTTCAGGGCAAGCCCCTCAGCGACGACCAGGCACATCCCGCCCCGCACGGTGTTCGTCTCCACCCGTTCGAGGTTCCGGTAGCCCGAAACCTCCTCGCGCTCGGTCGGTTCGCCGTCGATACAGACCGGGCAGTTCTCGATGATCAGCCTGATCTCGGCCTCGCTGGGCATGTACTGCATCGACTGGATCCCGTTGTACTGCTTGAGCTCCTCGATGTAGCGCTCCACCTCTTCCTTGCGGGGCTTGTAGCGGTCGATCCCGAGCGCCTGGCGGACATAGTCGCCCACCAGCACGGACAGCGCCTGGGCGGTCCCGCCGGCCGACCTGATCGGCCCGGCATAATAGACCTTCAGGTACTCGGTGCCGTCGTCGTTCTTGCCGAACGCCACCTTGGCGATCCCCTCGGTCGGCGCCGCGACCACGCCCTCGGTTAAAATCCCCATCGAGGTCCTGATGGCGTGGTCGACGATCTCCTCGCGCGTCGTCTCACCGAACATCTTCGCAACGAAATCGTCGCCGATCTTCAGGGAGACCTCCTCGCGGGACATCTCTTTTTCCAGGGCCCGGACCCGCTCTGCGACGCCTTTGACCCCGACGAGCACCTCGACGCGGTCGCCGATATCGTTCGCCCGCGGGATCTCGACCGCCGTCGTCGGGTCATATCCCCGGGATCGGGCTTTTTCCGCGACGCTAATGGCTTCGTTAAGGTTTTCCTCGAGCCTCCTGAAATATTCGGCCATTGCCGGGGAGACTGCAACCAT